>NZ_QBKA01000001.1 GCF_003340475.1 Alteripontixanthobacter maritimus
TGGCGAATGCGCGGCAGGAACTAGAGGAACTGAATGGGGAATATTTCACCCGCAAGCTTCGCGACAAGCGGTTCGACGGAATTGTCCGCAAAGCCATCGCGACAGGCAAGCCGCTATCCGTGGCCGACGTCGAACGCATCGCTGGCCGATATATACGACCGAATGCTGAAGCATCGGGCTGATACGATAGCGCGGACGGAAAGCATTACGGCACTACGCGCTGGGCGGCGCGAAGGAATGCTGCAAGGTATCGAAGCCGGGGCCATTCGGGCCGATCGGGTGAAGCGGATATGGGACAGCAGTGGCGATAATCGCGTTCGCGCGCCGATCATCGGGCGATGGACGGGCGGGAGGTGGACGGCATGGATACACCATACACCCTCCCTGACGGGAGCCGAATGTTGTTCCCAGGAGACGCCTCATTGGGAGCTCCAGCCAGTCAGACGGTGGCCTGTCGGTGCTATGAGGTGTTGGAGATAGATTGGCTCACGCCGTGAGGATCAGAATATGATTTATGTGACTACACGAGATATTGTCATCGCGGCGGGAACGGCACTCCAAAGCGCCGCCTGTCGCTAGCACGCGCTGGGGTAAGGATTACAAAGCCGTCATAGCTGACGGCCGCGACAACACGGTCTATTTCACTGCCGATGTCCATGAAGCATGGCGAGCGGGCTATGCGCAAAGCTGATTAGGTGAACGACAACCGTAAGTCGTCGCTGACGTTGCCGCATTCGCAGACAAGACCGCAGATCAAATGCTGCGGGTCGCCAAGCAATCAATTCAGGACGTGGTGAAGCAAGCGCAAACGCCGGTCGGCAAGGGTGGCGATATGCCGGTCGATAAGGGCTTTCTCCGCAACAGCCTTGTAACCAGTTCGCGGTTCAACCGCCGGTGAAGGCGCAAGCAGCTTTGTTTTGGGTTTTGTCGTCCATGGAATTGGGCGATCCTTTCAGCGTGGCATGGACTGCCGACTATGCGATCCCTCGGCACTACGCTGTCGGTGTAGGCCAAGGCGGGGGATTGTGGCGCGATAAGGCAGCACAGCGGTGGCCTGGTTACGTGGCGAAGAATGCAAGGATGGTCCGATGAATGCAATCGAAAAGGCCATCGGACAACACCTCGCTGGAATGACCAACTGCCCACCGATCGCATGGCCTAACAAGGACTTCACGCCGAACGGGACTTACATCGAGTTTCGCCATGCTCCGAACGAACGCAGGGACGATACCATAGACGCCGCAGGAGCCTATCAGATTGGGCTGGTGCTGCTGACAGTCGTATCGGCCAAGGACGTATTTACCACTGCCGCGAACGACACTGCAGCGCGATTATGGACCGCTTTCCCAAAGGTCTGCGACTTACGCAGGCGGAGAAACCGTCTTGATCTACGATCCAGTTAGCCCGGCACGGGTTTTCCCGATGGCGCTTATTGGCGGCAACCTCTGACCGTTCCGTATCTGACCGAGGACTAACCATGAAGTCAAGATGAAGAACAAGCGTTTCCCTCACGGGGAACGAACGTGAAGTTGCGTGAAGTTTCGACTTGGGAAGCCGCCGGATGGGTAGCTGTTCCCGATACCAAACCCTCCAAGAAAAAGGTGACGACAAATGACCGGCTGCATATCGGAAAGACCATTTACGTATCTGGTGCAGCACCAGCGACCAACGACGCGGCAGGCTTTGCTGGCCTTGCTTGGACGAAGGTTGAAGGTGTCCAGACACTCCCTCAGCTAGGTGTAAGCCACTCGAATATCGACGTTTCCGATCTGGAAACCGGCTTTGCAAAAGGCATCAAAGGTGAAGGTTCCGGCAACGACAGCACGGCATCCTTCCGTAATGTCGAAGGTGACGCCAGGCAGGAATTGGTGCGGACACTGGCAAATGCGGGCGGTGATGAAGGTGTTGCTTCCATCCGTATTGTGAAGGGCAGGGACCGGGATCAAGCGCCCGCCACCGGCGATCCCGTGGAGTACGCTCATGGTTATCTGCACAGCTTCATTCGCAACCAGGGCGACAGCACGACATATGAAGGTTCAGTGTGAACTTCAAGCAGAACGCGCTGCCTGTCGATGCGACGGAGGCATAAGGTATGGATTCGACACCCTTGACCTTCGCAATGCCGAAGATGAGGAGTATTGGCTGCATCTGAGGCACGGCGAAACCAAACTGTATGCCGATATGGATAAGCAGGAAGGTCCGTGCCGTGTGCGCGTGGCCTCTCCCGCAGTAACGGTGTCGAGCCTGTCATGAAGTCTGTGCAGCGGTCTATCGGCCGGCAGGCTGCGCTATCCGATCAGCTTGCAAACCGCGGTGAACCGGAACAGCGAAGGACCGCCGAAAGCGCCTCGATCAGCCGAGAACGACCAGAAGGCGGTTCAGACCTTTCCAACACGGTCATTCTCGATTGGGAAAACATGAGAAGGCGGAAAAAAGCTGACGTTTTCGAAAGAGGCGTTGGCGGACATGACCGAACCGAAGGCCCGCTTTCTCGTCTGGTAATGACCATCGTTGAAGATATGGGAAAACTGCACGACCCTTTACGAACCCGACGGAGGCTCTGACTTTCGCGGAACAATCAGGGTGGCTTTGGCCAAACCTGAGGGCTGCCCTGAAAGTCGAACGGAGATATTCGGCCACGCTTGCCTGATTTGCCTCCCGGTGAAGCCTGCCAGATCATTGGCGCGAAGTGGGTTACGCCATGCGATCGCCAACCGGCGATGTGCAGCCGTTCACATGGTCTGAAATTGACGCTTACAGCCGGACGGCCGGGCGAACCTTACTGCGTTCGAAGCCCGATGCCTGATGGATATGAGCCGGGCTTACGTTCGCGGCATAACTGATACCCGTCCCCTTAGCATAAACGATGGAGCGCGATTATGACTGACTTCGCGAAGCTGGTTCTTGATGCTGATACAAGGGTCTAAAGAACGCCGAAAAGGATCTGGACAGCGTATCTCGCAAGGCGGGAACTGTCGCGTCCGAAGTAGGCACAAAAATGCAGTCGATGGGCAAGAAATTGACCGTCGGCGTGACTGCTCCGCTAGCCCTGTTCGGGAAGGCTTCAATCGACGCGGCGGCGGATGCGGTCGAGCTGCAAGGCATGTTCGACACGACCTTCGATGACATGTCGAAATCAATGAACCGGTGGGCCGAAACAACCGGAAACGCATTGGGGCGGTCTACGCAGGAACTACAGCAAGCGTCTGCGGTGTTCCAAGGATTTTTCAAAGACAGTTTCGACCCGAAACAAGCGGCGGAAATGTCCAAGACATTCACGGTCCTTGCCCAGGATGTAGCAAGCTTCAAGAACCTGTCGAACGATGTTGCCCAACAAAAGATATTTAGCGCGCTAACGGGCGAAACCGAAGGCCTGAAAGCTCTTGGTGTGGTTATCAATGACAATGTGATGAAGCAGAAGGCCATGGAAATGGGCCTCGGCAACAGCACGGCCAAGCTGACCGAACAGCAAAAGGTTCTGATCCGCGCGACCTTGCTGCAGGAGAAATCGCAGACGCATCGGGGGACGTTATCCGTACCCAAAGCAGTACGGCCAACCAGATCAAGCGGGCTGAAGCTGCGTGGGAAGAATTAAAGGTCACATTCGGCGACAAGCTTCTCCCAGTTATTACACCCCTTGATTAGCGGCCTTGCCGGATTGCTGGACAAGTTTTCGAAACTGCCGTCGGGTGTACAGACTGCGATTGTGGCTGTTGCTGGGTTTGCAGCCGCTCTTGGGCCTATCCTCATGATTGTCGGGCCAATAGTTAAAGCCATGGCTCCATTCCTAGGAACCTTGAAGCTATCGGGGCGACACAGGGTGGATTGGTCGCGGCCAAAGCAGGCGTAGCTGGCATCGCCAGTGCATTCGGACCGCTCGTTATTGCCGCCGGTGCTGCGTATCTGATCTGGAAAAACTGGGACGACATAGCGCCGCGCCTACAGCCGATAATCGACCAGCTTATGGCGGTTGGCGAGGGGTTGGGGATCGTAGAGGGTAAGGCCGGCCGAACGTCCGAAGAACTGGCGAAGAACGAAGGCTGGCGAACTCTAGGCGAGGGGTTGCGGGGCGCATCGGACGGCCTGCAAAGGCTGGCTGACGACTTCGACAAGATGAATGAGCGTAATGCTGCATCAGCACGTGCGCGCAATGAAAGTATTATCGACGGGTTTGTTTCACTCACCGAAAAAATGAACGGTATTGCAGGGAACATAAAGGCCGTTCTTGCAGGTCTGGCGACGTCGGCGGTCGCATCGATGAATAAGATGGTGGATGGCATTCAAAGCGCGGTCACGAGCCGTTTGAATGCGGTATGGCAAGGCGCGCTGGAAAAGATCGAGACAGTTCGCGCGGCGTTTTTCAACCTTTGGGACAAGGTGACACGCCGGTCTTACATTCCCGACATGGTGAATGACATTGCTGCCGAAATGGCTCGTTTGGGCAGCGTAATGGTGAACCCTGCTACACAGGCAGCCCGCACTACTACCCAAGTCATGCGGGATATGGCGAGCGACGTAAGCGGCATCCTAGACCGGCTGTTTCCTGAAATTCGCAAGGCCATGACGTTTCGCAGCGAAATGGCCTTGCTGGAAGCGTCCAACCTTGCTCCGCAAGCGAAAGAGGAAGCGCAATATCGCCTGCGGAAAGAAAACCTCGGCCTGAACAGCAAGGTTGGGTATTCGTTTGATCTGCCCAGTGGCGGACCCAAAGCATTGTCGCTTGAGGAAATGGGAGCAGGTCTCGCTAAGGGTAAAAAAGCCCTCCTAGCGTTCGGAGATACAGCCCGCGTCCAGACGGTTCGCGTAGGCCAATCGTTCAAAGATATGGCTGACAGCACCATGAGTGCGCTTCAGAACATGTTGGGCGCGATCAAAGGGGGCGGTTTTCTCGACATATTGGGTGCGGCGGTCGGTTTGTTCACGCAGCTTGGCAGCACCGGGCTATTCGGAAAGGGATTGGCTGCCAACCTCAACAAAGTCCCGGCTTATGCTGGGGGAACAGACTTCCATCCCGGCGGTCTCGCGATGGTCGGGGAGCGGGGTCCTGAATTGGTGAATATGCCGCGCGAACGACTGTTACGCCCAATAGCCAACTACAGAACGCCGCCAACTCCAATCTGAAGATCGAAGTCTTTGCCAATAATAACGGTTTTGGCGCGATGGTGCGCGATACGGCAGGAAGTGTCGTGGCAGAGGCTTCACCCGGTATCGCCGGAGCGGGCGCACAGATAGCAGGCGCACAAGCGTCACAACAGCGTTCGAGGCGTCTGCGATGATCGAACTGCCTGCCACACCGGCACCGAACGGCATTAGCCCTACTTTGCTGGATTATGGGTTCACGCAGCGCGGGGCTTCGTCGCTTAGGGTGGACCGCGCAGGTAGTCGCTACAGGTTCGAGGTTTCCTATCCGCCCATGCCAGCGGACCGGGCGCGTGAGTTTACAAGCCGATTGCAGCGGGCGAAGTCGGAAGGCTTGCAGATCGACATTCCGCTGCTGGGAGTGTCGCAAGGCCTACCGGGTGCGCCGGTCGTCAATGGCGCGGGACAAGCGGGTAAGGTGCTGGCTCTGCGCGGGCTGACACCGGGTTACATCGCCAAGTCCGGGTTCTGGCTGACTGTCGTTGAAGCCGATGGCACGGCGTATCTTCATTCGGTTGCCCAAACTGCGGTTGCTGATGCCATCGGCCTTGCTTCGGTCGATATTGTGCCACCTTTGCGTGCTCCGTTTGCTGATGGTGACCGCGTGGAGCTGGCGCGGCCCTTCGTGCAAGGTTTTCTGGATGGCGATGAGTGGGGCTGGGCTGTTCCAATTAATCGCTTAATTGCTGTCGGCTTCATGCTGGAAGAATTCAAGTGAGGCAAATTGGCCTTACCGGGCTTTTGCGAATTGAACTGCCGGAGCAAACGATACGTCTGTGCGATGGGGGGTTTTTCCAGTTTGAAGGCGAGATATACCAGAGCGCGGACGACACCTTTGGTACGATCGGCGGGGTGCAGTCTTTAAGCGAAGGGGTTGGCGATAGCGTTCCTGCCCTGAACCTGTCGCTGTTGCCGTCCAATGATGCCCCGCCGGGTGTGCTGTCGAAGCCGGGTTATCAGACCTCGCGCGTGCGATTCTGGCTGGCTGAATACGATGTGCAGACCGGGGCCATAACCAGCGCCGATGTGCAGTTTGACGGCAGGTCGACCAAACCGTTCTGAGTATCGCCACCGGCAGCCGCGAGGTGGCCGTATCAATTGTCAGTCTGGCCGAACGGTTGTTCGAGGGAAATATCGGGAACACGCTGAACCCGTCCTGGCACAAGAGCATTCACCCCGGCGAAACGGGACACGACAACGCAACCGGCCTGTCGCGGCAAGTGGCATGGGGCATTGAAAGCCCCGGCAGCGGTGGAATGGGCAAGGGCCGCAAGGATGGCGGCGGATCGACGCAGCCAAGCCGGAACGTCCGGATATACTGATGGAACTGGAACGCCGCCGGGTCGCAACCGAAAAGACGCTGACCCGGTATCGCGGGAAAGCGTTCGACTGGAAAACAGGCGTAACCTGCGTTCACCTCGCCCGCGTGCACCTGAAGAATATGGGACACAAGCCGCAGACGATGCCCGCGTGCGAAGTGCGCTGGCGGCAAAGCGCGCATTGAAAGATAACGGGTGGGACAGTGTACAAGCGATGCTGGACACCATGCTGCCTCGCATCGCGCCTGCGCAAATGCTGCTGGGCGATCTGGCGGTGCTGCGAGGGGATTCCGGACTGGACGCGGTGTTATCTGTGCCGGACCTTTGAAGGTGTTCGGGTGGCGTGAGGATGCGCCCGAACTCGTCGTTCTGGACATCGACCTTACCGAAATATCGGCAGCGTGGAGGGTTTGAATGGCAAAAGCCCTTAAGGTTGTCGGCAAGATTGCGGGTGCGGTCGCTCTGGTCGCTTCGGTTGTTCCGGGTGGGCAGGTTGTCGCCGGGATAGCGGGTCTGGTTTCCACCGCTGCGAACATGGGTGCGCAGGCCCTTCAAAAGCCACCACCAGCTCGCGGATCGGTTTCCAGCCTCGTTATTCAAGCGGATGCACCTCAGCCTTATGCCATGGGCGAGGGCTATTTTGCAGGCATCCCTGCGTCATGATGTAGGCTACGGGCCGACGCTCAGAAGGTGCCTAATCCTTATCGCTGGATGCCGGTGGTCTATTCAGGCGGCGGGCCGGTCGAAAGCATTGAACCGCGCATCGATTTTGCATCCATCGGCGGATATTACAGTGGGTTCCTGCATACCGATACGCAGCTTGGAACAGTGCCGGAAGCCGACGCGCTGGTGCCGGAATTTGGAGCCGCGCCGGGGTGGAACGCATCCAGCAAGCTATCAGGGCATGCCGCAATTGGCTGGAACCTTAAGTTTGACAAGGACGGCAAGGTTTTTGCAGGCGGCGTGCCGTTGCTGGCTGCCGAAGGCAAATGGGTCAAAGTCTATGATCCGCGCAAGGACGATACGCAGCCCGGCGGTGTAGGCGCGCATCGCCTTGGCACGGAAGCCACTTACGAATGGAGTGAAAACCCCGCGCTGCACGCCGGCACCTACGCCTATGGGCGGTATCAGAACGGCAAGCGCACCTTTGGTATGGCCTTCCTGCCGATGGCATTGACTGGGCCGTTATCTCGGCTTGGGCGAATGTCTGCGATGCGAACGGATGGACGATTTTTGGCGTCGTTTACGAACCGGGCGATCGCTGGGCTAACCTTGAGGACATTTGCGTTGCGGGCGGTGCGGAGCCGGTGGTCGGCGGGAAAACTGTCGTTCCGTTATTCTGCTCCCGTAGTCGCGCTGGACACCATCACGGTGAACGACCTGACTGAGGACCGGCAGGACGTAACGGGAATGCAAAGTTTCCGCGACCGCCTGAACACTGTCGTTCCGAAGTATCGCAGCCCCTTGCATGACTGGGAATTGATCGACGCCAGTCCGGTGGCGGTTTCTACATTGTTGCCGAGGATGGCGAGGAAAAGCGCGAAGTCTGGCCGTTTAACTTCGTGAAGAACCCTTCGCAGGCCGCGCAGCTTGCCACCTACCGCGTATGGGATAGCCGCGAACTGGCACCGATCACACTGACCTGCCAACCGCGCCTGCGTCATTATCGGCCGGGCGAATGTCTTGCGATCGATGTTCCGGAACTTGGGCTGGACACAAACGCAATTATCCTGCGCCGCCAACTTGACCCGGTTTCAATGAAGGTCACGCTGACACTGGTGGGCGAGACGATGCGAAGCACGCCTTTGCGCTTGGACAGACGGCCACGCCGCCACCTACGCCTTATCTCGGCCAGACTGCTGAGGAACGCGACCGCACCGCCGCTGCTGCCCGTGCGGAAGAACGTTCGGCCCTCAAAATTGTAACGCGCGATATTCGGTTCCCGGTCACAAGTGACGATACCAGCATTACCATCGAGACGTTTGAAGCAGTGTTGGACGATAGCCGGAAAATTACTCTCCCAGCGGGCAGCGTAACTGGCTTGCCGACAGCGACAACATTCGCCGTTCTCTACAGTTTGACGGACGAAAATTATATTGCTGTGCCGCTGCCTGCAATCGACGAACTGCAAAACAGCGACAACGTTTTCATATCCTGGAACGCCACGTCGAACCCGGATGGAACCTACACGCCGCCACCGACCGCACCGCCGGGGCATGAGGGTGGCGGCGACCCGAATTACAACACCCCCTAACTGAAAGACCATTCCCATGGATTTTGAGCCGGTCGAAAGCCCGCCCCTTCGTGCTGGGCGCTTCGTTCCTTTCTTTCTCACATTGGTGGTGCCGTTGGATCTGACGAACGCGGACTTTGCCATGCAGGTGAGGGACCGCTGGAACGGCGGCGCAATCCGGGCTGATCTGGTGACCCAAACCACATTGTCTGCGGAAGGCATTAAGCTGGAAAGCGTCGATACGACCGGCGAGTTTCCCGAAAGCACGCTGAAAATTCGCATTAACGAAACGACCATGGAAGCAATGCCGAAAAACGACAGCGACCCGGACGCGGACGTTACGCTGGTTTTTGATTTTCACCTCATCACAGACAACACGCCCGCCGTTCTGCTGCGCGGTCCATTTATCGTCACCGCAGGGAGCACAGAATAATGCAAACGATTGTCCTTAAGCTGGTCGAGGGTGGAACGCGTCTGGTGCTGGGCGAAAGCACCTCACTAGCGAAGGCTGCTGCTGCGGCGGCGCAGGATGCCTCTACGATTGCCCAAAGCGAGGCGGATAAAATTGTTGCCCTCGGCTCCGACGACAACACGAACCAATACTTCGATGGCATGTCTTTTGTGGACGGCGTCACTTTCGGCGCAAGTGGCCCTGAGCGCACCGCAAACGCAGCGTTCTATATTGCCGAAAACATCAATGTTGAGGGTGGCGGGGTCCAGTACTCAATCACACCTGCGGCATCAGGCCGGTATCTGGTGTTTTACGATAAAGACGGCGCGTATCTCGGCACCATTCTGCATCCAGCCAACACGACGCAGTTCAATACCCTGTCGAACCCCGCCGCAGTAGCGATGGAGGTATCTGGGCGAACAGCGCAAGTTGCCCCTTCTGCGCTAACCATTTCCAAAGGGGCAACGCTGTTTCCCAACGATACTTTCAATGGTGACGTTTATCTGCGTCGCCAAAATCTGTCGAAGCCCGGTGGCGCACTGGGGCTGGACAGCGACGATAAGTTCGACCCGGTCCACCTTCGCACAACCGATGGCAAGAATCTGCACCGTCCCGGAAACGTCGAGGATAACCGAGCGCTGCTACAAGATGCGGGCGGCACGTCTGAGCTATCGGCTTTCGCAACCACGAATTTCGTTCAACTTATCCCCGGTGAGCGGTATTCGTTCAGCACGCCCTCCTCTCCGAAGCGGGTGAGTTTCCACTCCGCTGCGGACGATACAGCATTTGTGTCGCAGGCTACATCAAGCGGTGACTTTACCGTTCCGGCCGGCGCACCTTGGGTTCGCATTAGCTTCCGCAAAACCGATACTCCCATCGGATCGTTCCAGATTGTGCTAGGCGACCTTCCAGCACAGCCGACGAATTACGCTGGCGACGAGCCTATCCAGAAAAGCAGCTCGGCACCGAAGTCGCGCCGCTGGTGGATGGCAAGGTTCCTGCATCGGTTCTGCCGGTGTCGGGCATAAATGATCCTCTGATCGGGCGGTTCACACGCGCGGCAGGGCTTGGCACCAGCATCCTTTACGGGACCGACCCTTACGCCACCAGCGCGCAGACACAGATCGACAGCTTCGCCACGCAGCTTTGCGCGGACCTCGGCATACATTCGACAATGACGGCATTCCAAGCAGCCGTGTTGCGAACGTTGGGGGCGCGCAAAACCCGATGGTGGACCGCTGGCAAAACCTTGATCCGACCGCCGACTTTTCATCTTCGAAGGCGGTACGAATGATGAGGATGCGCAGCGTATTCTCGGCACCTATCCTGTCGGCACGATAGACGATGCGAAGAACCTGAGCGGTCCGAAGAACACGTTCTATGGCGCGCTTGGTCACATCGCTCGAGGCATGAATAAGCTGGCATTTTACGACAAGCCAATTGCCGAGGCAAAGCGCAGCGTGGTCGCATGGTCCACACCGATCCGCCGTGCGTATGCCGGACCGGAAGGGACGCTGCGCGAAGGGTTGCGGCTCTATGCTGACATAGTTGCGGAGGTCGCTGATCTCTATGGCATTTCATGCTTCTACGCATACGACGATAGCGGGCTCACGCCTGAATATGTCCAGGACACTGCGAACTCGCAGGAGAGCAGCACGGCGCTATTCAATCGTTTCGTGCCGGACTGGACGCATCCCGATGTGAACGGGCATTTTATCTACAAGGAACGCTTCAAGGGCTTCCTGCGCGGGCAAGTGTGATGGCCCTACTTGTCCAATTCCCGAATGATAGCGGTTGCCGCCATTTTGGCGATGCGGCCAATCGTCTCGATGGTGCCTTCGTTGCGGTCGTTATCGGCAGCTTCATCATCGTAAGAGAGATGCCAGCCCAAGTCTCGAATGCCCTGATCGATTGCGTTTTGAGCGCGCGTAATTTTGTCTTCGGTGTTGTCAGCCATTATTCTGCCCCCGGCGTTTTGCGAGAAAATTCAGACCGCTACAGTAACGTGATTGTGCGCTCTGGCGCAAGCTTTGCCGGTAGTCAGGAGGCCGCATGATGGACCCCCTCTGGATCGCCATAGCATTTGCAGGTGCAGTCACGCTGTTGCTGCTGGCTGATGCTGTGTTCGCTGTCCCGTTCATTCGCCGCATTTGGCGCAAGTGGTTCGACCGGTGATGGACGGTCCTGCGGCAACCTTAATCGACAAGGGCGAAGTCGGCATCGCGTTCTACGGGCTGCTGTTCGTGATCGTTGCCCTGATCGGCTTTTGTGGTGTGCTGCTCAAGTCTCTGTCCGGGCGCGACAAGCTGATCAAAGACGCTTTCGCCAGTCTCAGCCAAGTTTCGGAAAAGCAATCGCAGGCCAACCTGTCGGTGGCCGTCGCTCTGTCTCGCATAGAGAGTAAATTGGGCATGGGAAATGATTGACGGGCTGCGGACATGGCTCCGCCTGCAACTGCCTCTGCGTGAACCTCCTGCTGAAATGCAGGCGCTCCTGACACGGTTGGACGAACAAGGGCGCACGGCTGAAGCGCTGTCAAAGCAGGCGCGCGGTGAAGGCGACATACAAAACACGATCGAATTAATTGCGAGGGATATATGAGCGATACGACCATGCATGGTCTGGCAGCCATCACGGCGTTGGGAATGCTGCTTTCGACCGTGCCGCTGGTGTGGAACTACATGCACACCCTACCGCGCTCCGACTGGTTCAAAAGCCAACAATTTCTGTTCGCACTTGGCCTCGCCATGGACAGCATCGGCGTGCTGCTAATTTCGGGCTACCGCGTCATGCAGATATTGCTGGGGTGGGACGGAGGCTTATCCAATCTTTGGACCGGCATTTCGCTCGGCCTTCTCTCCGTCGGCGGGAGCGCAATCATTTATTCCGCCTCGCTGAACGGCAAGCGTTGGAAATGGCGGCTTTACCTTACCGCCATCGCAATTTGGAGCATCGCCGTTGTGATCTGGCCCGATGCCTGACGAAGACTACTGGCCCGATGAAGAAATACCGATGCCAGAACCGGAGGATGAATGATGAGCGATCGCAAGCACGTTTTCGACACTGTGAACCGTTACGCGGACGGTATCTGGAACAAGCCCGGTGCCATCGTCGCGTTTGACGCTGCGCTTGATAAGCTGCTGGGCTTAGAGCCTACACCCGTACCAACGAAACCGGTCAGCGACTTTGATAAGGCTGTAATCGCGCACCTCAGGGACGAGGAGGGGGTTCGTCCAGAAGCCTACCGGGACCACTTGGGCTATTGGACTATCGGGATCGGGCGTTTGATCGATCCTCGCAAGGGCGGGCGTATCACGCCTGAAGAGGATGCGATTTTATTGGCTAATGACCCGTCTCGCCAAGGGAAGTCTTGGCGGCAATATGTCCTGACCGAGCCGGAAATGAACATGCTAAAGCTGAACGACATTGAGCGTTTCGTTTCGGTAATCAGCAAGTGGCCGGCGTGGAAGGCGGTGGGCGATAATATCCCTCGCAAGGTCGCGCTTACATCGATGGCTTTCCAGCTGGGAGCGGATGGGCTGGCGAAGTTCAAGAACAGCCTTCGGATGGTGGAGCAGGGCCGGTTTGCCGATGCGGCCGACAACTTCATGAAAAGCAAATGGGCGCGCCAGACCCGGAACGGGCGGGGCGGGTTACGCAGATGATCCGCACGGGGCTGTTCTCATGACCGCCAAAGAATGGCCTCGTCTGGCCCTCACCGTCTTTATCATGGGCTTGTTTGGATATGCCGCATTCAAGCACTACTCCCCGGCCATCGAACAGACCATCGTGGCAATCTCGATGTTGGCCGTAGGCTATTGGCTGGGGTCGTCCAAAGGATCGTCCGACAAGACCGAAATCATCGGTGCGCGCCCGAATGGAACGCCTGCCGATCCTGTATTTGTGGAGCCGGAATAATGACTGCCGAATTACACAAGTTAGATTGTGAACCGCCTACCGAGGGTATCACAGAACTTCTAGAAGACATGATAGAGCAGAATGAGGCAGGTAAGCTTTCCAGCCTAGCGTTTTCCGTTGTTTATCGCGATGGAACAACAGGCAGCGGACATTCCTTCATGCCATCGGTTTCCACGATGATTGGCGGGGTGGAATTGTTGAAAGAGAAACTCATTCGGCAGGTGTTAGGGTGATGCCCGAACTCGCCAAGCTAGGCGACCGCGCCCTGTCGTTCATTACTGGTGGTTGGAAGTGGTTAGCCGCTATCGTCCTGTGCGCGTCCCTAGCATGGCTTCACGGCTGTTCTACAGGGCAGGACATTGTCGAAGCCCGCATAGCCAAGGCTGAACTGCAGGCTGAACGCAAAGCCCGCGATGATGATGCGAAGGCTGCGGCCCGCCGTGCTGCCGATACCGAACGCCTGAAACGATCCGATAATGCCCGACAGGAGGTAATAGACAATGCTGCCGACGATGAAACTGACGCCCCTGGTGCTGCCCTTGCTTGCGAGCGTTTGCGCGCCGCCGGTATCGACACCCCCGCCGCCTGTCGCTGACGTTGTAGCGGTTACAGAAGCGAAGCCTTTACCATCGGTGGAAGCGGTGACGGATGCGAAGGCCAAGGCCCGCGATGATGCAGCTATCGAGGCATGGGGTGAACGGATACAGGCCGCCGGTGTAAACCTATGCCTGCTGCTAGAAGATAGGTTTGACGTGGATTACGGGTGTGGGGGCCGGTAATCGCTTTCGCGATAAATAACCTGCCAAAGATTCAAACTTTGATGTGTTAAATTCAATGCATGTGCTGGAACGTTCTCGGAACATTCGCTATGCCTGAGCATGTAAAAAGACGCCGCCCGATGGTCCCGGACGACGCCCATGCAGTTCAATAACGAACAGCGTGGAATCCGACAAGCCCGGTTAAGCGAATTGAGCGTTTTTCTCCGGCGGCCATGCGAAAAAGCTGCCTTGGGTATCGGATATCAAGTCGAGTTAATTCCGGCAAAATCCAATCCCGCAAAACGCCTCGCCAGCGTCTAAAATGGCGGATATCGTGGGAGAACACACCCGCTCCCCCTGACGCCTAGCTAGCTGGCCAAGGGATATCTGCACCTTACGTCACCTTTCCCAATACGGGGAGATAATGCGACCTCGGCAGGCAATAGCCATCGGAGGGGACCGCGATTGGCCTACGTCACAGGCAGTGCAGGTAAACACGATAGAGCGCACTAGCGAGGCATCCCGATTCATTCCCTATGGAGTGACCTCAGCGGGTGGACGTGGTGTGCTCTTTCACCGACCGCCATTCTTTTGCCAAGGCAATGAGCCTGCGATCACGGGCCTTCCATCCGCGACGGCTAATACGTTCACGGCGATTACGAGGGGTTATATCGGTTTGCATTCAACCCGATAGGCATGGACGAGGGCCTGTAGGAAACATCGAATCGTTGCACACGTTCCTATTTCGTTCCAACTGGACGTATGGGACGCAAGACACACCGAACCCTTGGCGATCTGGTGCAGGACAGCCGCTGGCTATATGTCCAATGCCGGGAGTGTCACCATTCCGCCAAGCTGGATCCCCGCGAAGTGCAAATGATATGCTACCGGAACAATTACGCGCCGGTGATCGATAGGCTGGCAGGGCAAATGCGGTGCAGCAAGTGCGGTCTAAAGCGGGTGTATCTAGGCCCGTGCTATCCGCCGGGTTTCATCTAGCACCACGTCTCGCGCCGTCCGGTCCATTGGCGGGCATATCCGCCGGACACCATAAGCTTGCCTACATCGCGACCATTCACGGTGAGGTTGGCTAGGGTCCGGTCAAACCGATCCCGCCCGGTGCGCCTGATATGGATAGGCCCCTCGTTCAACAGCGCGACAAGCCTGTGTGTAGCGGCACTGGCGAGCTGCTTTTCCCGTCTGCATCGCGCTCTGGTTTCGGGCGCGTCTATACCGGCGATGCGGATTTTCTCCCGATCGATCCACACTGTGTCGCCATCCACTACGCACGTAACCCGAACAGCAGGCGGGGCTGGGCATAGGGCTATGGCTAGGGCGGTGGTTATCATGGGGCTGCTTCGATCATGGCGGCTAAAATACGCCCAGACCGAGCGCATTTTCCAGCCCTGAATTTCCGTGTTTGTTCGGGCAAGTTTCTCGCCGCCTCGCCGAATGGATCAAGTAGTTTCTGCTCTTCCTTCGCAAGCAATTCCACAGCATCCTTTAAGGCAAAGCATTGGCTCTCTTTCAGTTCCATGTTCTATGCTTTCGGTGGGGGTGGGGGAAGGGGCGACCAGTGTGTCGGGTCTAGGATTGTAGTCGTGTAGCAATCACAGCCCTTCACCCAGCATTCGGGCAATGTCACCAGCCAGGGACCTTCATCATCCTTGTCTATTCCATGAACCTCGCCATCCCATATGCCGCCGATCACCAGCACTTCGCCTTCATCTGGCAACGTCTCAATCGGGTTCCATTCCATAGCTACTGTTCCTTCCTGTGGTGGCCGGATTCAATAGCTTCGGCGATATGACGATCCTGAAGCCCCGCTACTGAATATGCATCGGCGATCGTACTATGGCCTTTTTCCCCGCACACTTCGGATGCATCTAGAAGCGCGTCGGCCCTCGCACGCAGCCACTTCACGACAGCATCACGCTCCCGCTGTTCAGCGGGGGATAGGTCAGTCATAGTGCACCTCCATGTGCTTTGATGGATGGGGTGGGGTTGGCCAGTTCCAGTAGCACATCGGCATGGCAGGGCTGATCGAGGCGGCACCAGCAGGCAAGGTTTTTGCCGCGCAGTTCTTCGACAGGCAGGTTACCGACGATCTCATTATCAAAGCCGCTCACCGCGAAATGCGCAGCCTCAAAGCGGTCCTTGCATTGATGTAAAACGAGACCGCCCCTAATCACCTGGAATCGACGCAGTCGTTCGTTCCATTCCAGCACGAACGGGTTGCCCCACTTATGAGGCCGCGCAACTGAGGCGGTGTTAGGCGGCAACCGCCATCCCTTCTTTCGCGAAAGCTGGACGCGGACAGGTCGAGTATTTATTTGCTTATCAGTCATGCGCGGTCCTTTCGCGTGTGTAGGCCCGGTGTGGAGAGTCCAGTCTCGCATCGGGCCGTTTTGGTTTGAACACCGTCCGCCAAGTCATTGAAGGCAAACGATGCAGTTTTAACATCGCCTGAAACCGTGATTGGCTGTTTTCTGCGTGTCAGCGTATGCATATGCTTAACCGACATTTAATTTGATAGCAAGGATTCATGCGGGTTTCGCCCCCCTGTTTTCAACTCGTTTGAACTTTCGTTCTTTGTTCTCCAGCTTTAAAATGGCCGCATTGCCAAGCTGGCGTTGACTGACCCGGCGCGCATATTTCTCGACCATTCGGAATGATTGGCCGGTAATCGCAGCGACCTCAGCAATCGTGCAGCCGCTTTCCAGCAGAGCGTTCACACTGTTCTTTCGTAGGCCATGCGGCACAAGCTGTTCATCGTGTTCAGCGGCAAAGGCTTTCACCTCTCGGCGAATAACCTGGGGAGTCATGGGTAGCCCGCCATAGGTGGACAGGATCGTCATACCGCGCTTCGGTGTACCATCCAGCAGATCCTTCAGAGACGAATGCAGCGGCACTTCCATGGGCTTGTCCGTCTTTTGCTGCGTGAAATACAGCGCGCCGCCCCGAACGTCGTTCCAGCGGAATCGCACAACATCGCCGATGCGCTGGCCCGTGTAATAGAGCAGCGCGATGGCAAGCCGCGTTCTTTCGTGTTCCGCTTCTAAGCCTGCATACAGGATTGCCTCCGGCCAAGGTTCATGGGAGCCTGTATCGAACTTCGGTATGTCGGCAGAAGGAGAAGGGCGTTCGGTCAGTTCGTTCCGACGGGCAAAGCGATATAGCACGCCGATCAGCGCCAGAAAACCATTCCGGGTGCCGGGTTGGTCGTTCAGCCGGTTGCCTACCACTTCCACGATATGGCTGCGCTTCAGTCCATCGATCGGGAACATGCCGACCTGAACTTTGACGTGCTTGAGAAGGCTCTTGTAAAACCGGCGGGTGCCAAGCTTCAGCTTGTCAAACTCGGGACTGTTCTCGAACTTTTCGGCCAGATCGGCAACGGTGAACGGCTGTTGTGACTTTCGGGTGCGATGCCCCATGAGGGTGGCATAGGTATCTTGAAAGCCGACGCTGGATGGCTTCCCCATGGGCGAATAGATACGCTGTCCAGCTGTGTCCTTCTGCCCAGTATTGAAATAGGCATAGACCTCGCCCTTGGACCGGACGAATTTGACGTAAGGCATTTTAGGCAGCTTGGCCATTGCGCCAGAACTCCTCTTCGTAATCGTCCACTACCTCACCAGCGATACGGGCAAGCGCCTTGTCCAGCGCAGGCCTGAACCAATGGTCGCGTCCGCCAAGTGTTGTAGGCATTGGTAAGCGGCCCGCGCCGACCTCTCCGGTGAATGCGCTAGGCGACAGGTCGCAATACTGCGCCGCCGTGTCCCGCTTCATCATATGAGGCCAGCGTGCAGTCACCTACCCCTCCTGTTCCATGAGGTAGGAGCGGACTTGCTGGCCGAGGGGTGTAAGATTTAGCCAACAGCGCCCAGCGTCAACAAGCCCGCGAGCATACAGCACCCGTTCGGTTTCAGAATAAGTGGTGCAGGCTCGTGCATAAGGTGCAGCACCTTGAGGCCAAGTCATTGCCCGCCGCTGCGCATCACTAAGCTGCGCTGCTATCTCAGCAGGTGTTTTATCGTCCATCGGAAGGATCCCCGGCTTGAGCGCGAAGGGCTGCGGCGCATAGGGCTAGGGCGGGGGTTGCGAACAATTTACCCCAATCGTTCCAATCCGGGTTGTCGGCTGCTCTATGCCTTACCCACACTGTAGAGCGACCATCGTCGTGGGTGTAATGCCATACTCGCAACCCTTCCTGCACCAGTGTCATGGCAGCGTCGAGAGAGTCGGTGTAATAAGGGACGCCGTAGACGCTACATACGTCGTTATCACTTTTGAAAAACATTCCCGGCCTGTATCGGTCGGCTCGATATTGGCCAGTAGCCACAGCAATACCTTTGTTTAGGTTTTCATCCGGCCCTCGGCAGCTTCACACCGCTCCGCCAGTTTCAGCAGTTCTTCCCTATTCATTTGAAGTGTCCTTTGATGGAGTGGGTTGGGCGCATTCGCTTTGCGAACTGGGCTGTGGCCGTTCCGGCTGAACCGCCTGCGGCGTTTCATCGCTTCGCGCGGCCATCCCTTGCGCTGGCCTGGAAACATCGATCGCGAACACAGGCGTGGGCTTCTCACCGAAGTGAGGATGCGTAATCATTTTCTGTTCGAAGCCGCGCCATTCACGCGTCAGCCGGGTTTGGCCTTCGACTCCGCCGCCTTTTGGGTAGCCGCGCGTCAGGACAATTGCGTCAAAGGTCTTACCTACGATCCGGCATCCCCAATGGATGTTCCGAACCCGGTATTCTTCGGTTTTGGAACCATCGCGTATTTGATCGAAATATTCGCCCTTCATCGGCAGCGTCAGGGTGGCCATCACGAACCTCCCGCGATAGCGATGTGATGCTTGCACGAAAACGGCGCAGCCGGTTGAGC